>NZ_OY782038.1:2292500-2295000 GCF_963677575.1 uncultured Draconibacterium sp. | reverse complement strand
CTGTAATTTCAACATTTCCATCTGTCAATAGCATTTCTAATATCTAATGATTCTCAAGAATTGTGTCGTTTATATTCTCAAAATTCTAAAATAGAATCATCAATGGTCAATATTTCTTCTAAGATTTAACTATTAAAGCAGGCAATTCACTCCTTAGTTATTAACATTGAAAGAAAAAATAGATCTCCGAGAACACAGATCCAGTCCCTCAAGGTCCTAATCAAACCCGAAAGCATCGCCTTATCAAAAGAGCCGGTCCAAAATATCTCGCTCCGCAACCAGGTAGAAGGCACGATGAAAGAAGTATTTTTAAAAGACGGCCTTGCCTTTTGTGTAGTCGATGTAGGCGAAAACATCATCGTTGAAGTCACCGAAGCTTCACAGAAAAGTATGTGTCTTGAGAAAGGCCAGCGGGTGTACTGTCTTTTTAAGTCAGCCTCGCTAAAAATTTATTAATCGTCTCTATTCACATTATCAGCCACTTGCGATTTTAGGCTAAAAATACTTTCAATTTATTTTGCCAAAGTGCTTGCATTATTAAAAGTCTTGATTACTTTTGCACCCGCTTAAGAGATAAAGCGACGTTCAAAGACAAGTTGATGGTAAGAGCAGAGTGATTGAAAGGCTGGTGGAACGGCACTGCAGATCACGTCGGAGCTGCGAGATTTTAGCAATAAAATTTTCGAAAAAACTTTAAAAAAAGTTTTGGGAGTTTTGAAAAAGTAATTACCTTTGTCGCCCCGTTAAAAGGGAAACGAGTTCTGGTGGTGAGAGTGATTTTGAGAAGAAGGAAGCGCCAGAGAAAAATAGTAGAAAAGTAGATGACCGGCATTAAGAGGTAAAATTTAAGATGCTGGTTTTTTTACGCAAGTTCTTTAAAATTTTGAAGCACAAAAAAGCAAGGTTAATAAAAAAACAACTTTGTTGATTTCTGAGAGACAAGTAAACCTTGAGCGAAAGATATTAAACTTTTTATATTTACAACGGAGAGTTTGATCCTGGCTCAGGATGAACGCTAGCGGGAGGCCTAACACATGCAAGTCGAGGGGCAGCATTGTAGCTTGCTACAGATGGCGACCGGCGCACGGGTGCGTAACGCGTATGCAACCTTCCTTGTACAGAGGGATAGCCCATGGAAACGTGGATTAATATCTCATAGTATCACAATTTCGCATGTTATTGTGATTAAAGTTTCGGCGGTACAAGATGGGCATGCGTATGATTAGGTAGTTGGTGAGGTAACAGCTCACCAAGCCGACGATCATTAGGGGTTCTGAGAGGATTATCCCCCACACTGGTACTGAGACACGGACCAGACTCCTACGGGAGGCAGCAGTGAGGAATATTGGTCAATGGGCGCAAGCCTGAACCAGCCATCCCGCGTGCAGGATGACGGCCCTATGGGTTGTAAACTGCTTTTGTTTGCCAAGAATGGTATCTACGTGTAGGTATTTGACGGTAGCAAATGAATAAGGACCGGCTAACTCCGTGCCAGCAGCCGCGGTAATACGGAGGGTCCAAGCGTTATCCGGATTTATTGGGTTTAAAGGGTGCGCAGGCGGAACTTTAAGTCAGTGGTGAAATCTTGCCGCTTAACGGTAAAATTGCCATTGATACTGAAGTTCTTGAATGTAGTTGAGGTAGGCGGAATGTGTTGTGTAGCGGTGAAATGCATAGATATGACACAGAACGCCAATTGCGAAGGCAGCTTACTAAGCTACGATTGACGCTGAGGCACGAAAGCGTGGGGAGCGAACAGGATTAGATACCCTGGTAGTCCACGCCGTAAACGATGATCACTCGCTGTTTGCGATACACAGTAAGCGGCTGAGCGAAAGCATTAAGTGATCCACCTGGGGAGTACGATCGCAAGGTTGAAACTCAAAGGAATTGACGGGGGCCCGCACAAGCGGAGGAACATGTGGTTTAATTCGATGATACGCGAGGAACCTTACCTGGGCTTAAATGTAGATTGCATAGATTGGAAACAGTCTTTCTCTTCGGAGCTATTTACAAGGTGCTGCATGGTTGTCGTCAGCTCGTGCCGTGAGGTGTCGGGTTAAGTCCCATAACGAGCGCAACCCCTATCGTTAGTTGCTAGCAGGTAATGCTGAGGACTCTAGCGAGACTGCCACCGTAAGGTGAGAGGAAGGTGGGGATGACGTCAAATCAGCACGGCCCTTATGTCCAGGGCTACACACGTGTTACAATGGTCGGTACAAAGGGCAGCTACCAGGCAACTGGATGCCAATCCCAAAAGCCGATCCCAGTTCGGATTGGAGTCTGCAACCCGACTCCATGAAGTTGGATTCGCTAGTAATCGCGCATCAGCCATGGCGCGGTGAATACGTTCCCGGGCCTTGTACACACCGCCCGTCAAACCATGGAAGCTGGGGGTACCTGAAGTATGTGACCGCAAGGAGCGTCCTAGGGTAAAACTGGTAACTGGGGTTAAGTCGTAACAAGGTAGCCGTACCGGAAGGTGTGGCTGGAACACCTC